>NZ_JANGBE010000060.1:0-8055 GCF_024462255.1 Flavonifractor sp. DFI.6.63
CGTGGGGCACTCCGCCATGACCATGCTCTACGGCGCGGTGGCCCTGGGCGGCCATATCCGCGTCGGCATGGAGGACAACGTCATGTACTCCAAGGGCAAGCTGGCCGACAGCAACGTGCAGTTTGTCAACCGCGCCCGCCGCGTCATCGAGGAGTTCGGCAAGGAAGTCGCCACGCCCGACGAGGCCCGCGAGATCCTCAGCCTGAAGTAAACTTTCCCGCAGAACAGCCCATAAAAAGGCTGCGGAGCATTGCAGAGAAAGCAATGCTCCGCAGCCTTTCGCTTGCCAAAAAAGACTCCGCGCCAGGTTCTCCGTGCCGCCGCCCGCTCAAGATCCCAGAGGCTCTCCGGCCAGGACGACCCGGATGCGTCCCCGGATGCGTTGACGGCCCACCAGAAGGTAGCTGCAGCACCGCCGTGCCGGGCACATACAGCCTGCGGCCGGGTCGGGATCGTCCACAGAGCCACGCAGCGGCCCAGCTTGGCGCAGGGCGCGGCCAGCCCCCGCCCGGTCCGGGGTACGGGTTGGGCCTGCATATGGTCGGCCCGCAGCCTTTCCAGCGTCGCCCGCACCTGCGCCTCCGGCACGGTCGGCCGCGCCGTCATTCCCCCGCCATGCCGCAGGCGGCGGTCTTTACGACCTCCACCGCTGCGTCAATGCCGATGCGGCTGTTGATGCACAGATCGTACTCCCGGCTGTCCCCCCACCGCCCGGTGGCAAAATAATTGTAATAGGAAGCGCGGGCCTTGTCCTGCCGCAGTACATAGCTCTCCAGATTGGGCTGCTCCACGTTGTACGCCTCTCGGGCCCGGCGCACGCGCTGCTCCAGCGGGGCGTAAACGAAGGTCTTCAGGCAGTACGGCTCCTCCCGCAGGATGTAGTCCGCACAGCGGCCCACGATGACGCAGGACTCCCGGGCCGCCGCCTCCTTGATGACCTTGGCCTGGGCGATGAACATCTGGTCGGGGACGGACGGGGTCTGCACGGCGCAGTACAGGTCGTACAGGAAGCTGTTGGTGGGCCGCTGGTGCTCGGCATCCCGGACAAAGTGCTCGGAAAACCCGGTCCGCTTGGCTACCTCTGCGATGAGCTGCTTGTCATAAAAGGTGACGCCCAGCTCCTCCGCCAGCCGCTGGGCGATGAGCCGTCCGCCGGAGCCATACTCCCGGCCGATGGTAATGACGATGTGTTTCATAAGGACACCTCCTCTTCTGCTTTCAGTATAATCGATTTTCCTTGTCCCGTCAAAGGAAAAAGCGGTCCTCTTCCCGACCGTCCCTGCGCTGCGCCATGGGGTGGGACACGCTGAGAGGCAGCCGGCGCCTTCCCCTGGCAGAGTGATCTCTCCCAGGGGAAGGCGCCGGTGCAGGGCCCTATACCGTGAAAGCAGTGCTCTTACGACTGAGCACGCAGAAGATTTCCTCCGGACGAATGGCCGCACCTGCGGCCGGCGGGCCCCCGCTACAGGGAGGAGCCGATGATTTCGGAGACCTTGACCTTCCGGTCCTCCCGCAGGGAGCGGGTCGCCGCATCTGCGGTGGCGATGGCGGCCCGGGCCGCCTCGCCGGTCAGCAGCGGCCGGAACTCGTCTGTGACGGGTTCGCCATGCATGATGCCGTTAAAGAACCTCATCTCATTCTTCATGATGCCGTGCAGCCACAGCGGCGGCTTTTTGCCCGGCCGGCCGTATTGGATGGCGCCGTCCATCTCGGTGCTGTGGTAAATGTAGGTACGCTGATCATCCTCCGCCTGGTTCTCATGGAGCAGGAAGTGCTCCTCCGGGCCGTCCACGGTCTTTACAGTCATCCCGGCATTACACATATCCAGGCGGATATACCCCTCCGTTCCCTGGATCAGCACATAATGTTCCGGATAATGGAAGGCGGAGCCATACTCAACCACAGCATAGGTGTTGTTTCCAAACTCCATGAGCAGAAAGAGCATATCATCTTCATCACCGAACCGCTCCCCCTGATGCGCCACATTCCCGCCGGTCATGGTGACTTCGGTAGCATGTCCCATGAGGAACTGGATGCAGTCCACCTCATGGATGTGGTGATAGAGGTGCCCGCCGGACTTAGACCGAAGCTTTTTCCAGCTGATGGAAGGCTGGGGTTCCTCCCAGCCGTTGCGGGCGGAGTGGCAGTAAAGGAGCTTGCCGATCTTGCCCTCGGCGATCAGCTGTTTGGCATGGCGCACGCCCCGAAAAAAGTTCATCACATGACCGGCCATAAAGACAACGCCGCTTTCCTGACAGGCGCGCACCATCTCGTCGCAGTCCGCATAGCTCAGGGCAATGGGCTTTTCGCAGAAAACGTGCTTTTTATGCCGTGCCGCCGTCAGGACGGGGTCCTTGTGCAGGTAGTTGGGGGTAGCCACGATGACCGCATCCACATCCGCACGAGCGCAGAGCGTATCCAGATCGGTCTCGCAGTCGCATTTCAGCTCTTTGGCAACGGTCTCCCCGTTTTCCGGGTCCAGGACGGCCACGATCCGGGCCCCTTCCTGCGTATTCATGATGCGCCCCAGCTCCGCGCCGAAATAGCCGGTGCCGACGATGGCGTAGCCGATGTTTTTCATAACAATTCCTCCCTATAGAAAATACGGCATGAAAACCCTACTTGATGGAACCCTGCGCCAGACCGCCTGCGATCTTCTTCTGTATGAGCATGAAGAAGATGACGGAGGGGATCACCACCATGGCGGAAGCTGCCATCATAACGCCCCAATCCAATACCTCTTGGCCCTCCAGGGACTTCAGCGCCACCGCCACCGTCATTTTTTCGCTGGAGTTCATCAGGATCAGGGAATAGAGGAACTCGTTCCAGGCATTGATAAAGGTGTAGATGGCCACCGCTACCAGTCCGGGGGCCACGATGGGCAACACGACCCGGCCGAAGACCTGCAGCTTGTTGGCCCCGTCCACCCGGGCCGCCTCTTCGATCTCCAGCGGCACCGTTTGAAAGAAGCCCACCAGCAGCCAGATCGCGTAGGGGACCGAGAAGGACAGGTACACGATAACCAGGCCCACCCGGCTGTTCATCAACCCGGCCTGGCCCATGATGATGGAGTAGGGCACCGCCAGCAGGATCGGCGGGAACATGTAGGTGGTGATTAGGACACGGGTCATGATCTTGCCGAATTTGGGAAAAAAACGGACCACACCGTAGGCCCCAAGCGCGGAAACCGTGATGGCAATCAGAGTAGTGGAGACCGCTACAACAATGCTGTTGCCTATATTGGATCCAAAATGGAGCTGCCCAATCACGGTGCGGAAATTATCCAGGGTGAGCGTCTTGGGGAAAAAGGCCGTGGGATCTCCGATCATTTCCCCTTTGCCCTTCACGGAGGAGAGCAGGATCCACATCAGCGGAAAAGCTGCGACGATGGCTAAAACCGTCAAGTAAAGATAACTGACGGTATCACCGAACCAGCCGCGCTTCAGCAGGCGTTTGCGTCCCATCAGGCCCCCTCCTTTTCCCATTTATCCAGAATCTTAAAATAGAACATGCATACAATCAGCAGGAAGATCAGCAACAGTACCGTGACGGCCGAGGAACGCCCCAGCTGCTTCAGGCCCCAGCCCACGTTATAGGCGTAGATGGGCACCGTCTGGGTCAGGTTGGCCGGCCCGCCGCCGGTGATGAGGTAGATCGTGTCGAAGTTGTTAAAGACCCAGATCGTGCGCAGCACCACCAGCAGGCCTACCACTACCCGGATATGGGGCAGTGTGATATGGATGAACGACTGCCACGGCGACGCGCCGTCCAGCTGGGCGGCCTCATACTGGTCCTTGGGGACCGTCTGGAGCGCGGAAAGCACGTTGACCATGATCAGCGGCGCGCCGAACCAGATATTGATGAACACCAGCGTAGGAAACACCAGCCCCCCGCTGCTGAAAAACTGGGGCGCGCTTTGGCACAGCCCGATCTTTACCAGGAAATTGGGCAAAAAGCCGGATACGCCGTTTAAAATCCACTTCCAAGACAGGGCGATGACGATAGACGGGAACGCCCAGGGGATAATCAGCAGCGTGCGGTAGATCCCCCTGCCGTGACGGATCCGCTCCAGCGCCAGGGCGGCGGTAAAGCCCACGACGATCTGTCCGATCAGTGAGACGATCGTCCACCTCACGCTGGTCAGGAAGGACATCCAGAAGTCTTTGTCTGTGAGGATCTTGATATAGTTATCAAAGAAGACGAAATCATATCCGGGTTTGATGAGGTGTTTGGAGGTGAAGCTGTAAAAAATACTGGAAATCACCGGATACAGCAGCAGCAGGCCCACCACCAGCAGCGCCGGCAGGATAAAGCAGAACCCGGCAATCTTCGTCCGATAGCGGTTATTCAATCTCATAGTAAACCCCCTCTCAGGAAACCGGCGGGGGCGAGTGGTCGCCCCCGCCGGTCGTTCGGGTCATTTATCCGTGGTCACCCAACGGTCTCAAACAGGTCGTTGAGCTTATCCTCGGCCGCCTTCGCCGCCTGCTCCACGGGTGTCCCGTTGATGACGATATCCTGGAACATGCTCTCGATCACGCCCTGACTGGTCAGCAGACCTGCCTCGGGACGGGGGCCGTTTTCCATACCGATGGCAGTCCCCTCGCCCACGGCCTTGCTGATGACGTCCTTTGCATGGGAGAACTTCTGCACCATGGGGTCGGACAGGAACTGCTCGTTATCGGCGATCTCCTTCAGCGCGGGCAGCATACCCACGGGGACGGACAGCAGGAAAGGCACGTAATTCTCCGGCTCATACAGATATTTGATGAACGCTTCGCAGATCTCGGGGTGCGCGGAGTTCTTCCAGATGACCATGGGGATGTTGGAGGTCTCATAGCCTACCTGGGGATCGCCCTTGTTGATGGTGGGCATGGGGGCGCAGTCGATCTGGTCCAACAGCTCGGGCGCGTTGGTCTCCACACCGCCGATCTGGAAGCCGGAGTTGTAGTCAAAGCAGATTTTTCCGGTGTAGTACAGCGTGGCCTGATCCAGCACGTTAAAGTTGATGGAGTCCGTGGGGGAACAGTCTTTGTACACCTTGACCCAGTAGTTGATGCCGTCAATAGCGGCCTGGCTGGTCAGATTGGCCTTGCCGTCCTCGGTAAGCAGGGTCTCGCCCGCACTGCGGACATAAAAGTTCAGGAAGCGGGTGGCCATCATATCGTTGGTGCCCATAGGGACGGAAGTGCCGTAAGCGTTGCCGCCCTCGCCTTCGGTAATGATCTTGGACGCCTCGTAGAGCTCATCCCAGGTGGTGGGGACCTCCAGATTGTACTTCTCCAGCAGATCCTTGTGGTACCACATAACCTGCGCGTGGGAGTACAGAGGTACTGCGTAGCAGTGCCCGTCCTCGGCGGTCATCTCGACAAGGGGGGCTTCATAGAAACGGTCCCGGCCCATGGAATCGATCAGGTTGTCCATGGGGATGATGGCGTCGGCATCGATCATCTCTACCACGTGGTTGGGCAGCGCTGTGGACATATCGGGCACATTGCCGGAGGCCAGGCCGGTGGTCCACTTGGTATAGAAGTCGGCCCAGGAGAAGGTCTCGATCGTGATCTTCACGCCGGGGTTGTCGGCCATAAACTGGTCGGCGGCCGCCTGGATGGTCTCCAGCCGGGGCCCTTGGGTAAACGAATGCCAGAAGGTGATCTCACCTTCCAGCGCGGCGGGTTCGCCGGAGCCGGTCTCCGGAGCGCCGCCGGTCTGAGCGGTTGCGGGCGGCGTATCGCTGTTGCCGGAGGGAGTGGAGCTGTTGCCGCAGGCGGCAAGGCAGGTGAGTAGCATCACGCTGGCCAGGAGCAAAGACAGTGCTTTTTTCATAATTTCCTCCTTCACTTCAATCGGCTTTTTGTTGGTTTTGTCTGCACCCTCATTATAAAACTCCCCAGTGTATTTCATAGAGCAAAAATTACCAAAAGATAGCATAAAACGCTTATGATATAATCGTTTTATTTCTGCCTCAGGCGCGGGACGCCGCGCGGTATTCCTGAGGCGAGACACCGAAGACCGATTTGAAGATGCGGGCAAAGTAGTTGGCGTCGTCAAACCCGACCTCATAAGCGATGGTGGAAATGCGCTCGTTGGTGACCAGCAGGCGGCGGGCCGCCGTCATCATGCGCAGGTCTTTGACAAAGGCCCCGGGGGACTTTCCGGTATGCTCCCTGAACAGCCTCCGCAGGGAGGAGGGACTCATATCCGCCATCCGGCAGAGAAATTCCGAGTCGAAGGGCTCCGACGGATGGGCCACCAGATAGTCCACCACCACCTGGATACGGGGGTCCCGCTTGATGGAATGGGACCGGTTCTCCCGGCGGCGCAGGCCTTCCACCGAAAAGTCGGCCTCCGGCAGCTCGCTCTCTTCGACCCGGGCTTCCGGCGTCCGTTCCACCAGCCAGGCCAGGATGAGCTCCAGGTTGCCCCGGATGCGGAAGAGCTTTCCGGAATTCTGGGTGGTTGCGTTCTGGTACACCTGCTGGAAATACCCCAGCACTTCCCCGTCCGCTCCCCGGGTCACGCGGGGGATGTGGAAGTACTCCGCCAAAAAGTCGCTGCCGTCCAGCTGGACCGTGACGGTGAAGCGGATGGAGATGAACTCGAACTCCTCGCCCAGGGCATGACACTCCAGCTGGCAGCCCTCAGGGATATAAAAGATCTCGTTCTCCCCTACCAGGTACTCCTCCCCATTCACCCGGAACACCGCGCTGCCCTTGAGGATATAGCGCAGCATGCAGTAGGGCACGTAACTCTCCGGGTACGCCCATCCCCTGCGGAAGACATACCGATCCACATACAAAAAGATCAGGCGCATGGAAGAATACAGCGACTGTGGGATATGCATCGTTTCCCCTCCCTCCATCGGACAAAAAACGCAGTTTGTAACCGTTTCATGCTAATTATAAGCGAACTATACCGTTGGGTACAAGTGAAATTGCTGTTATAATAAAGAAAAAACGCGCATGAATCGAATGCAGACTGGGAGTGAGCCGCTATGGAAGCTGTAACAGGTTACTACCCCGCGCCGGAGCAGGTGGATGCCTGGTGCGATGCACTGCTGGAGCGGACGCGGCAGGTCCGCGTACAGGGCGAATGCCTTGCGTACGACCCTCTTACCGAGCCCTTCGGCAACTGCCCCAATACCCTGGTCAACCGGTATGTGCGCTTCACGGCCTCCGACGGGCGCAGGGCCTTCTACGGCTACTGGCAGCCCGCGCTCAAGACGCCGGCGCCGCTGCTCATCAACCTGCCGGGATACGGTGGATTTATGAGCCTGCACCCCCAGCTCTGCGACCAGAATTTCCATATTCTTCACGTCTCCCCTCTGGGCTACGTGACCCCCTCCGGCGCGGACTGGAGCCTGGCCCTGCCTGACCGGAACTGGCCCGTGCTGCCCAACACCGCCCTGGGCGCGCCGGGCGGCTATGAGGACTGGCTGTCCGACGTGCTGCTGGCTGTGCGCTGGGCGCTGGAGCGGCCCGATGTGCTGTCTGACCGCCTGTCCTTCTTCGGTACCAGCCAGGGGGGCGGCGGCTCCCTGCTGCTCGCCTCCCTTCTGGGGCCGGAGCGGGTGCGCTGCGTCTGCGCCGACCTGCCCTTCCTCACGGACTTTCCCCACACCGGCCTGAACGGGGAGGCGTACGGTCTGCTGCGTCCGGTCCGGGGCCAGGTCGAACCGGAGGCGTTCTGGCGCCGTCTGGGCCTGGTGGACACCGTGAGCCATGCCCACCGGCTGAGCATGCCTGTCATGCTCTCCTCCGGCGGCGCGGACGACACCTGCCCGGCCGCCACGGTCGAACGGCTTTTCTCCCGCCTGCCCGGTACGAAGCAGTACACCTACCTGGAACACCAGACCCACACCCACTCCCGCTCCAGCATGGTCCTCTTCTCCGCCTGGCTCCACCTGTACGCCTGAGGCTCTTTTACAGCGGCCGGTCCTCGATGGGGCGCCTTTCGCCCACCTCGTTCCGCGGAGCGGGCGGCTCCTGGGGCCCCCCCGCCCCCCCCGGGGGAGGGATTGGTGAATGCCATCGCCACCGCCGCCCCCCAGGCCGT
>NZ_JANGBE010000061.1:0-7092 GCF_024462255.1 Flavonifractor sp. DFI.6.63
TAATAATCAAAGCGATCCTTACGGCTCCAGAAACGTTCAAGACCTTGCTGATAGGTATGATCATAACGGGCAACCATCAAACCAAGTATAAAGCCATGCTCCACAAAGGACTTAATAAAATCGCCATGAACATCCGTAGTGACAGAAAAGGCAGCAGTATCACCAAGAGGGGTACCGTCAGGCTGCGTACCACTACTCTGAACAACCTGATTAATATTAACAGGAATACGATTACCGCCGAGGTATTCGGGGCGCTGGAGACGGGCATCCGGAGAGGTAACGCCAAAATGAGACTTGAGGACTTCAATGTAACGGGTACCACCACGGGCATCTTTCTCGTACAGCTTCTGAATCTGGAAAGCCATACGGAGCTGATTAATCGTAGCAGCAGACACAGCACCATCATTCACAGCCCAAAGATTATTAGGGATAATAGGCTGAGCAGAACCAGAATAGGTATCTGAAATACCATAAAGCGGCATATTTACTTTACTAGCATTAAAAGTACCAGAATAGTTACCACTAGTAGAACCAGCTAAACGAGAAACAATAACATCCTGAGGATTCTCATTATTACTATTACGCAAAGTTGCAGTATAAGGGACAAAGGAAAGCGGGTTAGTACCAGGATCCGGAACGAGATCAGCCAAAGTCATGACCGGCATATTAGTAGAACCGGCAACAGGAATAGTCACATCAGGACCTTTCTGGGGAGAAGGAAGACAACTGGTAAAATAGTCATGAAACTTAGCAGCCTTAAAGGGAAGACCACCTTTAGCAACATCAGTAATATAATTACCAGTATTCACACCAGTAACAGTGGCATCATTTACAGGGATATCAAGAGGATCGGAAAGATTCTCATCACGAAACCACTCATTCATAATAAGAGCATAAGCACGGAACGGCAGCGCATTGACAGACAAATTATCAATGCCGGTAGGGATACCAAAATAATCAGCAATCGTACCAATATTCCAGCCACCAACCGGAGCGGTAATCTGAGGGACAGAATACTCAACCGTAGGAATCCAAGCAGACTCAGTATTTTCACCCATCAGCTCTTTCCAATGCTGCCACACAATACGATTAGGCACAAAAAAGAAATAAGTGTCAATATACAGATTATCCATCATGGGAGTAAGCAGCGTCTGCATACGGGACACCATAGAGGTCTTAAGCTGGAAAGTATCTCCGGGCAAAACCTCATCCACATAAAACGGAATAATATCACCAACATTATAAGACAACTTCACAGAATGATCACGCCGAAATGTAGAACGAGACAAATCCAAATTGGTCGGATTAAGAGCAAAGCGGGTATTTTCATTACGAGACATCAAACAAACCTCCAGTCAGCTAACTGTTGTTCAAGGGAAGGGGCTTACGCCCCTTCGGAGGACGAGGGTGACGGGTTGTTCACGCCTGCGGGCGTAGGAGGCGGCTGTGCGGGGTCAGAAGCAGGAGGGGTAGGAACAGCATAGCCCATAGCCTGCAACCAGCTCTCAGAGCCTGCCTGAGCGAGCCAGGCATGGAAGGAATGGCCGAACTTCTCACGGACATCAAGAGGCAGGGAATTGAAAGTCTGCTCACCGGCAATAACCTGATTCAGCAACTCTGCATAAGTTTGCGGGAACTGGGAAAAATCACCGAAGGAACCTTGCACACGAGACAGCGCTCCAACATCTCCAGACTGGAAACGATCAAGGATCTTATGTAAATCAACACTGTCGCGATGGGACTGGATAAAATCATACAAATTCTCACGGCCGGACTCCTTAAGGGTCATAATACCATTACGGTCAAACTCAGGGGAATACAAAATCTTCTCACGCTGGCCGGGATCACAATGAACGCGATCACGCTGATCATGCCACGTCTTAAACATCGAATCACTCCTTATACGTGCTGGAAGCAATACCTAACAGGGCACCGAGGAAAACATCAATAGCAGAAATGGTACCAACGACCTCTTCCGGATAAGGCAGCGTCCACAACTTAGCCAAGGCAAAATACAAAGTACCGAGCGCCGGCAACAGAATCATAGCGATCCACTTGAGGGTATCATAGAGGCGATTACTCATATCAACTCTCCTTCATAGCCAAACGTACCTGAGAGCCTTCCGAGATCAGCTCCTGAACAGCAGCAGGGGTAAGCTGGCCAGACTCAGTATCAAACTCGCCGATACAATACAACCGGAAATCATCAGCATGAGTAAAAAGGACTCCTTGACCTTGCATGATAGCATTAGCAAAGTTACGAGCAGCAGTAAAATGATTGGTATCAACTGTGGGAGTAAGGAAACCAGTCTTGTCATCACGGATGCAATAAACATTGTACTTCACACCAAAAACCTCCAAAAAATCTCGTTAGTACGGGTAATCATACGCATCTCTTCCAGCGTGTAACACCGGCAGAAATAACGCTCGTTCAGATGGTCATAACCGGAGCAGCAATAACGGAAGTCAACATCTTCAACCTTAGTGATCGCAACAGCGCTGAAACCTTGCCGACGAAGAAAGCGGCGGAAATTCTGAATACCTTGGCACTCACTCACATCCGGATACCTCCACGATAGATTTTGGGATTCACATTGATACGCTTGCTGTTAACAGCAGTGTGGCGGAAGACCTGACGATCCTGACCACGGGACATTCTTTTACCCATAAATTACACCTCACAAATCTCGCTTCAAATTTTTGATACGATTACGGAAATTACTCTCTTTGATCTCAAGCACATCCAGATAATCCAAATCGGTCTTGTCCATCATTCCTTTCTTAACTTCCTCAGCAAAATGCTGGCGCCGGGCCTTAAGCTCTGTAAGCTCCTCATGATGATCGACATCAAAAAGTCTGTCGAAATACTTGGGGGGACGAATCTTCATACCGCCACGATCAGAGGACAGATTAATAAAATCATACTCATAACAATCTGGATGATCTTCAAACCATTGGCGGGCGATACCAGGACGGCGGGACATCAACGTAAACTCAGGCTCAATATTAAATTCTTGGTAGACTTGAGCATCTTGGCCGTACTGCTTCTTAAGAACGTAACGAGCCACATACGCACATGTTTCCCAGGTTACACGGCCTACCATCACATAGCCAATTAGGCTTCTGACAGGGGAGTCATACTTTTCGCTGGAGATGTGTCTTTCGGCTGGAAGTTGCTTCCTGTCGGCTCTAAAATTTAGAAGGAGGAATTCCAGATGAGAAACCTCAAACGGGCTCTCAGCCTGGCTCTGGCCGCCGTTATGCTGATCGGCATGATGGTCGTCGGCGCTTCCGCTGTGAGCTACAACGATTTCACCGACCGCGATGAGATCGTGAACAAGGACGCCGTTTCCATGCTCACCACCCTGGGCGTGATCGACGGCAAGACCGACGGCAGCTATGATCCCGAGGGGACCGTGCGCCGCGACGAGATGGCGAAGATGATCTCCGTCATCATGAATCAGGGCGTTGACAACAACGAGCTGTATTCCGGCGTGGACAGCAAGCTGACCGACATCGGCGACAACTGGGCCAAGGGCCACATCAACTACTGCTTCACCCTGGGCATCATCGCCGGCCGCGGCGACGGCCGCTTCGACCCCGCCGCCAACGTGACCGGCGCCGAGGCCGCCAAGATGCTGCTGGTGGCCGCCGGCTACGATCCCGCTATTGAGGGCTTCGTGGGCACCGACTGGGCCATCAACACCAACGCCAAGGCCTCCAGCCTGGGCATCTTCCGCAACTTCAACAAGAACATCATGAACCCCCTGCGCCGCGACGACGCCGCTCTGCTGATCTACAACGCCCTGGACGTTGAGATGATCCAGAAGTATGAAAACGGCTACGCCATCGGCTACACCGATCACCGCACCATCCTGAGCGCCATGTACGGCGTGTACAAGGTGGAGGGCGTTGTGGTCGCCAACGAGTGGGCCGAGCTGGATCAGACCGACTCCGACGCCGCCCTGAAGGCCGGCAAGACCACTCTGGACAACGTGGTGCTGTACTCCTCCACCACTGCCAACACCACCACCGGCGAGGGCGTGGCCCAGTCCGGCCAGATCGCTTTCAACGTCTCCACCGGCGTTGAGACCCTGGGCAAGACCGTCACCCTGTACATCGAGAAGACCACCATCCTCTCCGACTCCAAGGTTCTGGGCGTGTCCCTGAAGGACAGCGTGAACGTGATCGAGGCCACCGACGCCACCAAGAGCACCCTGAAGGGCTTCCTGAAGGGCACCGGCCTGACCACCACCTCCGACACGGAGTACTATGTCAACTATGGCTTCTGCAAGAGCGAGGACGCCGCTGAGGCGATCATCAACAACTACGTAAAGGGCGCTTCCGGCGAGAAGTTCAACCTGAACGGCATCTCCGTCGAAGTCATCGACAACAACAACGACGGCGACGTGGACTACGTCCTGTACCGGCAGGAGACTCTGTCCAAGGTTTCCAGCTACAGCGAGAAGAACGAGGTCATCGGTTTCACCGCGCCCACCTATAAGAACGGCTCTCTGGATTCCACCAAGACCGTGAAGCTGGACTTTGACGACGTGGTCTTTGCCGAAGACGTGACCACCGACGACCTGATCCTGTACGTCCAGTACGGTGGGCGCACCTACATCTCTGTGCCCGAGATCGTCACCGGCACCATGACCCGCGTGGACCGCGACAAGGATGACGAGCTGTACATCACCGTTGAGGGTGAGACCTACAAGCAGTCCTATATCCTGGACACCGCTTCCCTGGTGGACGTTGACATCGAGCATTTCGACATCAACTCCTTCCGTGAGTTCTCCACCCTGTACGACTTCATCCTGGATTCCACCGGCAAGTACGTGGTGGCCGTCCGTCCCGCTGAGGAGACTGTGACCAACTACGCTCTGGTCATCGGCTCCGCCTGGACTCAGAACGCCCTGGACGTGAAGGGCCAGGTCAAGATCCTGAAGACCGACGGCACCGAGGGCACCTACTATATCAACTGGACCAACTCCGCCAAGGCGTTCGATGTAAACGGCAAGGCGACCACCGCCGCCAAGAAGGCCCTGGAGGCCTATCTGGGCACCCGCGACGTAAATGATACGGTCGATGAGGGTTATGCTGCAATCAACGCCGCCGTGGGCAGCGTCATCACCTACACCCTGAGCGACGACGATATGCTGACCATCAAGAAGGTCATGCGTCAGAACACCGTCGACGGCAGCAATGCCATTACCGCCGTCAGCCCCGTGACCGCCGGTGTGACCGACGTGGTCATGGCTCCTGCCACCAAGCTGCAGGATACCCTGGGTGCCAAGTATGACGCCGGCGACGGCTACGTGACCACCAACAACCAGAAGACCTATGCCATCGACAAGAACACCATCGCCTTCTACTACAAGGATTCCGACAACTACGGCGTGGCCATCGGCTGGGATCACATGGGTGATGTGGCCAATGGTACCGCCCTCCAGATCTGGCCCGTGGTGGCGAAGAACGCCGCCGGCGGCTATGATGTGAAGAAGCTGGCCGAGGTCGTCCTGTTTGCTGAGGCGCCCACCACCTCCACCGCCAACTGGCTGTTCGTCCTGAGCGCCAACGCCATCAGCTCCAAGGTCCTTGAGCTGAACGTGGTCTTCGAGGACGGCACCACCAAGGCCATTGAGGTCAGCAAGGAAGATTACGGCGATGACTTCAACGATCCTTCCGACTTCCTGACCGCCTACAAGTACGGCGTCAACTCCGACGGCACCTACACCCTGAACATCGGCAGCAAGCGTACCGCCGAGGCGGCCACCCTGCTGCGCGACGGCACCCTGGATGTGGACGGCACCCTCGTTAACTCCTCCGCCGACGGCATCTATCCCACCCTTACCGGCAAGACCAACATCTGGGATGTCACCGACATGAGCGACGCCTCCGACGGCGACGCGCCCAAGGGCTCCTTCATCCTCAACGAGCGGAAGAACGCCATCATCATCTACAACAGCGAGACTGCGGCTGACGTCCGTACCGTGGTCACCGCCTGGGTGTGGGATGAGGACGAGAGCGCCGATCCTGAGACCCCCGTCTATGGCTACAACAAGGTTACCGAGTACGCCACCGGCGAGCTGCTGGTCCAGCACTATGCCGAGAGCCTGACCGCCCGTCAGGTCGGCACGATGGTGCGCGAGTTCCTGAAGGACAGCACCATTGAGAGCGTCGTGTACAACCCCTCCACGGACAAGGCTACCGTGACCTACAACGACAAGACCAGCGTGGAGTACGGCATCACTCTGGACCGTGTGTACGCCGTGACCCTGAAGATTACGGACAACAATGCGGCCAAGGACGGCAAGGTCACCATCAACGGTGTGGACTACACCAAGTCCAGCCAGGTGATCTATGTAGGCGCCAAGAGCCCCGTGGACGGCCTTGCCTCCACTGGCTCCATCACCGGCACCGGTACTGCTACCTTCACTGATGTGGATACCGCCACCGGCATCACCGAGAGCACCGGCACCCTGACCTTCACCGGCATCAAGGGCGACGGCACCATTACCGTGGACTTCGCCGCCTGAGTATTCCGCGTCAGGCAATCCCCAACAAGCAGCAGCACCCCCGGAGCGTTGGCTCCGGGGGTGCTGTTCGTGCGGCTGGACGGATCACTGAAATGCGGCGTAGAAGTAGACTTTGCCCGCGCGATTGGTGTATGGCTTACAGATGTAGGAGTTTGCGAGGATCTGGTAGGTATCGTATTTCACCTGAAATCCGTGTTCGGTCAGCTTGAGCATCACCTTGCCGCTGTTCTCTTCCTGCACGGGACCTTCCTCCACGGCGAGGATGGCGGCGGCCTGCGTCTGCTCCTGCAGCAGGACCGCCCTGGGGCGGAAGCCCAGCTGGATCTCCCGCTCCAGCGTATCGTCCCCGGTATAGGTCCCGGTCACGATCCCGCACTTCCCTTCCAGAAGCGCGGCGTCCGCCTTCTCCGCCAGCGCCGTATCGATCCTGGCCAGATCCTGATTGAAGTCCTCCCGTAAAAAGCTGTCCTCCGGCTCCCACTGGTGGAGCCCGTAATGGGGTGTATACTGTGCCATTCGGCATCCCTCCTTCACCCCTGCCCGGTCCGGGCGG
>NZ_JANGBE010000062.1:0-4211 GCF_024462255.1 Flavonifractor sp. DFI.6.63
GCCCTCCGGCGCTGCCGGAGGGCATCCCTGCTGTCCGACCCGCCCGCGCCTCACCGCGCGGGCGGGTCGCGTGTGTATTTTAGGGCTGTTTTGAAAAGTCAACCGGGGCAGTCTCAGCGGCGCTGCAGCCCCTTGACAGGGGCGATAAAATAGAGACGGCGGAACGAAAAACACGGCCCGGTTGGTAGTCCGGGCGCGGCCTGCAGCGTCTGTCCCGCGCGGCAGGCCGTCAGTAACCTGCCTCCTTGGTTGTCCGCGTTCCGTATGCAGTTATTTTAAGGAGGAGCGGACAATGGAACACGGATGCGCAAGGCTGACCGTCTATTTTGAGGGGCCCTTTTGGGTGGGCGTTCTGGAGCGGGAGGAGGCCGGATGGCTGGAGGCCTGTAAGGTCACGTTTGGAGCTGAACCGAAGGACCGGCAGGTATATGAATGGCTGCTGCGGGAGTGGCGCGGCCTGACCTTCAGTCCCGGAATTCCGACTCAGGACCGGCAGCGCGCCCGCAGCAGCCCGAAACGGCGGCAGAGAGCGGAGGCAGACGAGCTGAGCCGTACCGGCGTGGGGACCAAGGCCCAGCAGGCGCTGCAGCTGCAGCGGGAACAGAGCAAGCTCCAGCGGCAGGAGCGATGCAGAGAAAGGGACGCGGCGGAACAGGAGCGGAAGTTCCGGCTTCGCCGGGAAAAACGCAGGGAGAAACGCCGGGGGCAGTTTTTTAGGTCTTTGTCCCGGCTGAATGATTTTGGCATGGACACTAATTTTGTGTAATGCTATAATTGAGTAAATTTGAATTGAGGTGTACTTATGCTTTATTATAAAATTCTGGAATTAAACCAAATAGAAGATTTTTGGAAATTATGGTTATCCCCTTGAGTAAGCCAACGAGGAATTAGAAACAGCAATGACCAAACGGTCAAGCAAATGGGCCCCAAAGTTACGCCGGCTAAACCGGAAGCAATACTCATTGAGATAATCGCCCAGATACTTCTGCGGCAGCCCGTGGTAGGTACCCAGAATAAAAGCCTTGGCGTTGCCGATCATGATGTGCAGCCAGCGGAGCATCCCGCTGTCAGGAGCATAGGCTTTGGGTCGGTGGTCATACCCCGCCAGAGCTGGACTATAGCTGCGGTAGCCATCACTGAGAATGGTGCTGCCCTTTTCGATGCTGGTCTGGGCAAACCGTTTCACAGAGGCTTGCTTAATATTGTCCGTAGGCTTCATCTTGAGATACTGGGGATAGCCCTTGTCAGTCAAAGACAGCGCCACGAAAACCTTTGCTTTTTCAGTTCCCCGGCCGCGCTTCTTGCCCTTGGTCGGGCCACCGAAGAAGGCGTCGTCAAACTCAACCGTCCCACCGAGGATATGGGTATCGTCCCGCTGTCCCATGGCCCTTCTGAGCCGAGCCAAGAGATACCATGCCGCCTTGTAAGTGACGCCGATGACCTGGCTGAGCCGGACGGCGGAGATCCCGCGCTTGTCCTGGGACATGAAATACATGGCCAGGAACCATTTCGTCAGAGGAAGATGGCTGCGGTGCATGACCGTGCCGACGGTAACGGAAGTCTGGTGGCGGCAGGTGCCGCACTGGATCATCCCGTTAGAGAGTCGATAATGCTTATTGCCACCGCACTTCGGACACTGAAAGCCGTTCGGCCACCGCTTCTGTTCCAAGTAATCCCGGCACTGCTCTTCTGTGGCAAATCTCTTCTGAAGCTCGTACAACGACAATCCCTTTTGCCTCGGCATGACTCTTTTCCCCGCTTTCCCGTCATCATGCCTTCATTTTATCAGCTCAACTGTCCTATTTTCAGGTCTTGGCCCTGGCTGACTAAAAGGGATAACCATTTTGGAAATTATTAAACACTTTGGACGCTGAAACAGATTATATGATGTATGAACCAAATGAGAGAATCCAGACCACAAATGTTCAAGAATTAAAAAATGATATTGTAAATAATGTGATTTGCGGAAGTGATTTTTTACAAGTGGCAATGGAAAATCAAAAAATGGTTGGCTATATTCGGGCAGAACGGGGAAAGTTTAATCGGATTCTTCATACAGCATATATTGTAGTAGGCATTTTAAAAGATTATAGAGGTAAAGGAATCGGTACATCTTTTTTTGAAATGCTGAATTGTTGGGCAAAGAAAAATGGAATTAAGAGACTGGAACTTACTGTTGAATGTTGCAATGAAACAGCAAGATACTTGTATGAAAAAAGTGGTTTTAAGATTGAGGGAACAAGGGAGAAATCCATGTTCGTCAATGGCTCCTTTGTTGATGAATTTTATATGGCAAAAATTTTGTGAAAAAGAAACGCCGGACGCAGAGGTGAACCGCCCCAGATTGTGCTGTCCGCACAATCTGGGGCGGTTCATTGAGCCCCCGGCGTTTCCCGCCTGCAAAAAAAATAAAAAATTGGGGTTGACAAATTAGAATATTAGAATATAATAATATTAGAAAAAACAAATGTAGGTGATCAGGATGGACGATAGGACCGACCGGTACGCTGGGAACGCGGAGCTGCTCAAGGCGCTGGCTCACCCGCTGCGTCTGCGGCTGGTCCGGGGGCTGCTGGAGTGCGGGTGCCGCAACGTAGGCTGTATGGAGGCCAATACCGGCCAGTCTCAGTCCTGCATTTCCCAGCACCTGGCGCGGCTGAAGGCTGCCGGCGTGGTAAAGGCCGCCCGGGCGGGCAACGAGGTCTATTATGAGCTGGCAGACCCGCGGGCGGCGGCCGTGATCGCCGCCCTGTTTGAGGAGGATGAGGCATTGTGATCTATGACCTCGCAGTGGTAGGCGGCGGCCCTGCGGGCCTGTCCGCCGCCGTGCAGGCCCGGGTGCGGGGCAAGTCGGTGCTGATCGTCAGCGGCGACGTGCGGGACAACGCCCTGTACAAGGCCCAGCGGGTGGACAATTATCTGGGCCTGCCGGAGACCGGCGGAGGAGCGCTGCTGGAGCGCTTCCGGCGGCATGCGCAGGCGCTGGGCGCGCAGTGGAAAAGCGGGCGGGTGCTGAATATCCTGCCTTCCGGCGGTACATTCTACTTAGGAATCGGCAGCGACATGACCCAGGCGCGGGCGCTGGTGCTGGCCACCGGCGTGGTGCGCACCCGGAAGTACCCGGGTGAGGAGGCCCATCTGGGCCGGGGCGTCAGCTACTGCGCTACCTGTGACGGCATGCTCTACCGGGGCAGGGCGGTGGCGGTAGTCGGGAAGTCTGCCGACGCGCCGGAGGAGGCCAACTATCTCCAGAGCATCGGCTGCCGGGTCACCTATGTCTCGGACCGGGTGCCGGAGGGCCTGGAAGCGGCGATCCCCTTTGTCAAGGCTGCAAAGTTGGAGATTACGGGGGAGGCGGGGGTGGAAGCCCTGCGGGCCGACGGCAGGATGCTGCCCTGTGCGGGCGTGTTCATTCTGCGGCCCGCCATGGCGCTGGCCGACCTGCTGCCCGATCTGGCGCTGAAGGACGGCTATATCGCGGTGGACCGAAACATGGCGACCAATCTGCCCGGCGTATTTGCGGCCGGCGACTGCACCGGGCTGCCGCTTCAGGTGTCCAAAGCCGTGGGGGAGGGTCAGGTGGCCGGTCACCGGGCGGCGGAATATCTGGATCAGCTGTGATCCGCGTTTCAAAGCAGGGCGTGTGCGCTGCAGCCGGCGTATCTCTCGCCGGCTCCCGGCGGAATATCGGCCGGGAGCTGTTTTCACAAAAACGGGCGCACTGCGTGCGATCCGGAATTGATTTTATGAATAGAAAGGAAGATTTCAGTATGGCGACGATTCATCTGACGAAAGACGGTTTTGACAAAGCGATTTCCAGCGGAACGGCAATGGTGGATTTCTGGGCCTCCTGGTGCGGCCCCTGCAAGATGCTCTCCCCGGTCATCGAGGACCTGGCGGGCAGATACGAGGGGCGGGCCCTGGTGGGCAAGGTCAACGTAGACGACGAACCGGAGCTGGCCGCCCGCTTCGGCGTTATGAGCATCCCCACCGTCCTCTTTTTCAAGGACGGCAAGGAGATCGACCGCAAGGTGGGCGTAATGCCCGCCGACAGCTATACCGCGGTGCTGGACGCTAATCTGTAAGAGTCAAAACCTCCGGCAAAGCCGGAGGCTTGAGTAAGCCCTAGAAGGGCATGATACGGACGAAGCCCCTTAAGGGGCCCCGAAAGGTTTGCCGACCGCATTTCTTTCACGGGCTGCCCCTTAAGG
>NZ_JANGBE010000063.1:0-2663 GCF_024462255.1 Flavonifractor sp. DFI.6.63
CTGACGGGAGCCCCGGCTTTGCCGGGGCCCCCGTCTTCCGTTATTCGGTCAATTCCCGCTGAACATACTTGGGCAGCTTGGCCGCCACCAGCTGGTAGGACATATCGCACAGGTCGCGCAGTACCTGCTCCGGCACTGCGCCGTCCAGATAGACTGAATTCCAGGTGCGCTTATCGGAGTAGAACCCCGGCACGATATCCGGGTACTCCGCCCGGAAGGCCTCGGCAAGCCGGGGATCGCATTTCAGGATGACCATGGTCCGTCCGGCGTGGGGCCGGTGCTCCGGGCCGGGCGTACATACCGCGGCAAACAATTTGCCGCGCACCATATACCGCTGCCACTGCCACTCAAGCTTAAAATCCTGCTCCGCGCCGGGCTTGGCCATCAGGTAATCCTCCAGCCAGGGGTAAAGATTCATAAAGACCGCCTCCTTTTCAGCGTATCCAGCATACCATAAACGAAGTCCATCGAAAAGCGTCCCACGATAAAAAATATCATTGCGTTCCCAGCCGTATGAAAGCTACCGCCCCGGAAATACTGTTAACACAGTTTTTCAGCAGGAGGGAACCATGGGAATGCAGGGCAAGGTAGAGATCTGCGGGGTGAACACCTCCAAGCTCAAGGTGCTCAAAAGCGAGGAGACCATGGAGCTGTTGAAGCGTGCGCGCGGGGGGGATATGGAGGCCCGGGAGCAGCTCATCGCGGGCAATCTGCGCCTGGTGCTCTCGGTGATCCAGAAGTTCACCAACCGCGGTGAAAATGTGGATGATCTGTTTCAGGTGGGGTGTATCGGGCTGATCAAGGCCATCGATAATTTCAATACGGATCTGGATGTGCGCTTTTCCACCTACGGCGTACCCATGATCGTGGGGGAGATCCGCCGCTATCTGCGGGACAACAGCTCCCTGCGGGTGTCCCGCTCCATGCGGGATACGGCCTATAAGGTACTGCAGGCGAAGGAGAAGTATATCAGCGAGCACCAAAAGGAGCCCACGATCGAGGAGATCGCCAAGATCCTGGAGATCAAGCGGGAGGAGGTCGTCTTCGCGCTGGACGCCATCGTGGACCCGGTCTCCCTGTATGAGCCGGTCTATGACCACGGCGGGGACACCATTTGCGTGATGGATCAGGTAAAGGATTCCAAAAATACGGACGAGAGCTGGCTGGAACAGATCGCCCTGAAGGAGGCCATGAACCGCCTGAGCGACCGGGAGCGGAAGATCCTGAACCTGCGCTTTTTCGAGGGCAAAACCCAGATGGAAGTCTCCGCCGAGGTCGGCATTTCCCAGGCCCAGGTCTCCCGCCTGGAAAAGAACGCGATCAGCCAGATCAAAAAGAACCTGTAGAGGCTTCGCCGCAAGTGCGGCCAGCCGAGCGCTTTGCCGCAGACCAAGCCGCCGCCGGGCGGCTTTACATAGGGTGGCCTTCCGTGCTATACTGCTTGCAGAAAGCAAAATGAGGGAGGTCTTTTTTCATGTCCTTTATCCTGCCGGAATACCGCGCGCCCGATTTCAGCCAGGCACGCTTCCAAACGGTCCCGGACGTCATCCTGCGTCCGGCGCCCCGGGATGGGGTAGCCCCGGAGGGCTACCACGCCACCACGATCTTTCCGGAATATTTCAAGATCGGCGGCCGGTGGCTGCTGGCCGAAGAGAGCCGTATGGACTGTGTGGCGGTGCTTCGGGGCGGGGCGGTGGCAGCGGTGGAATTCCGCAACCTGAAAGCGGGCGAGCCGGTGGTGGTGGGGCGCACCGAGGACGGCTCTGAGGGGATCTACGTCCACGCCGCGGGCTTTGAGCAGCCCGGCGGGGAAGGGGAGACCTTTGCCTTCCGTCAGGGGCGCTCCCGGGAGACGGCCTATTCCATGGATTACGACTCGATCTACGAGCTGCTTCGGTATGAAAAGGAGCACGGGTATATCGTCTGGGTGCTGGGACCCGCCTGCGCCTTTGACGCGGACGCCCGCAGCGCCTTTGCCGCTCTGGTGCGGGGAGGCTATGTCAACGCTCTGATGGCCGGCAACGCCCTGGCCACCCATGATCTGGAGGCGGGCTACCTGCGCACCGCGCTGGGCCAGGACATTTATACGCAGAAGAGCCAGCTCAACGGCCACTACAACCATATCGACACCCTCAACGCGGTCCGGGCGCTGGGCTCCACCGCCGCTTTTGTGAACAGCGGGAACGTAAAAGACGGCATCCTCTATGAGTGCGTGAAAAACCAGGTGCCCTATGTGCTGGTGGGCTCCGTACGGGACGACGGCCCGCTGCCCGAGGTCTACGGCAACGTGTATGAAGGCCAGAATGCCATGCGGGAGCAGGTCAAGCGCGCCACCACCGTCATCTGCATGGCGTCCACCCTCCACACGGTGGCCACCGGCAATATGACTCCGTCCTACCGCGTCGTGGACGGGGCGGTCCGGCCGGTCTACTTCTACTCGGTGGATATTTCGGAGTTTGCGGTGAACAAGCTGCGGGACCGGGGCAGCCTTTCCGTGCGGACCATCGTTACCAACGTGCAGGACTTTATCGTCAACGTGCAAAAAGGCGTACTGGCGAAGTGAGCGCCGGTTCAGCCGTAAGAAGGGCCCCCCTGCCTGTGCGCCGGTGGTCCGAAAACGAAAAAAGCATCCTGTCCGGTATCAAACCGGACAGGATGCTTTC
>NZ_JANGBE010000064.1:0-2554 GCF_024462255.1 Flavonifractor sp. DFI.6.63
CCATCACAACATTGGCCGCCTGACCAACCGGGTTTTTCCCCCGGTAGCGCAGGCCGGACACGAAGTCCGAAAAAGCATTGGAATCCCGATAGGTCGCCCGCTGGGCCTCCCGGACGGCATAGGCCCGCGCCGCGTCCATAGCCGAAGCATCCGCAGTCCCATCCGACAAAGCCTGTGCGGTGATGCCGTTTGCCTTCAGATACCCTGCCAGCGCCCCCGCATAGGCCGGCCTGGAAAACCAGGTGTCCTCCACGTCCATCGCTGCGCTGTTGGCCTTTCTCACGGCTTCCAACGGAAGCGTCCGGAAGATCGTCCGGTACCTGTCGATCTTCCCCATGGCGCTCTCGCTGTACTTCCCGCCGCCAAGCAGCTGCTCCTGCACGTTTGCAAGGTCTGCAAAGGCCGCCTGGACCAGCGCCCGGTCTTCCGCGCTGGCCGGGTTCAGCGCCGCCTTGGTGCGCTGGATCCCGTTGGGGGAGAGATAGTCCACGCCAGATTCAAGCGCAGTGCCGATTGCATTTTTGACCATGCGCACCGGAGCAAAGGCGGCGTTGCCCACGATGTTGCGCACGTGGGTGCGCGGGTTTCCCAGCATGGCCAGATAGCGCCATGCGTTCCACTTGTCCATCCAGGTGGCGGGCACCTGCCGGGCGATGTCCCGGTAGATCTTCTCCATGGCCGCGTCCCGCCCGGCTTGATCCTGCGCCTGCAGGAACTGATCCACAAGCGCCTCGTCGATGTTCAGGTCCGGGGCCTTGTCCCCATAGCGCTCCGCCAGCTCCCCGCGCAGGTTCTCCACGCTGCGCTGGATGCCATAAAGCTGGCCCTCCGGGGAAAGCTTTTTCAGCATTCTCTGCGCCTGCATGGCCTGCGCAGACTGCGTCGAAAGGGTTGCGTAGTCGGTCAGGATGTCGATCACCGCCCGGCTGTCCCCAGCGTTCATTGCGTTGTTCAGCAGCAGCTGGCCAAGGGCCATCGTGTGCTTTCCTGCCTTCCCGCCCGCCGCCTGCTGGTGGAAGGACTCCCGCGCAGCGTCCCATCCCTTGCTCTCTACGGTCTGGCGCGCCCGTTTTTGGGCCGCCTCATCCGTGATGCGGTCAAACGAAAACTCGCCGTTGGCGATGGCCTGTTCAATGACCTCCACCGCACTGTCCGGCGTCGCCCCGGCCTCCAGGACGGTGGCTGCGGACTTGGGGATGCTCCGCCCCTGGAAGTCCTCCACCGGAACGTCCACCGGGCGGGCCGCCTTCTCGCCCTCCGGGTGGAAGCGCTCCGACTGGTTCTGCAAACGGTTGTAATCCCCGGCAAATCCCGCATTCGCGGCCCCTACGCCGTCATCCACGGTTTGCCCCCCGGAATTTTGGGCATACTGGGTATTGCCCTTTGCGGAGGAATCTGCTATAATGGGGGCAGAAAGAGTAGGCCCTGTCTCTTGGTATGTTCCGCCATTGGTGGGATTGCCGTAGGCGGGGCCTACTTCAATTTTATCTAATGTGTGGTAATAGTATCGGTCTCCTTCGGGTACATTTTTGATGTGAAGAGTTACGTCATATGCCCTTTCTCCGATCTGGAACTTTCCCTTGTAGTAAGTGAATGGATTCAAATCGCTGCGGTGAACATTCTGAGATTTTGAATCAGGAACGGCATTTTCAATCAACTTGTCCAGCAGAAGGATACTGGATACGTTATCCTGGTTCTTCAGGCCAGCGCCTCTAATTTTCTTCGCAACGTCATTGATCCCGTTCTGCGTGATCAATATTGTATCTCCGGTGCTTTTTACCGTAATCGGCTTCTGGTCTACGATGGTGATGGCATCTTGACCATACTTGGATATCAGGTTCAAATCTGCGTAAGCCTTTATAAAGTCCCTGTAATCGGCCTTTTCTAAGCGACTCACCACGTCGTCATTCAGCACAACGGTCCCATCGTCCTTCACTTCAAAGCCGATTTCGCTTTGTTTCGGGACTTCGTACATACGCTGCCTGTCCTGCGACTGGACAAAGGTGCGTTCACCCTGTGTATAGGTTCTGTCTTTCCAGGAATTATTTGTGTCAGACGCATCGAAATAGTAAGCCCCCGTTTCCCCCGTGGAGGCGGTTTTATTTTGCCCTGCCGCCTCCACAGCGCCCGCAGGAGCGGCGTTCGTTGTCTGGACGGGATCGGTGTTGCCCGGCTGTGTTTGCGCCGCCTGTGCGCTCTCAAAGGGCGAGCCGTGGAGGTTCTGCATGGCCTTGCTCGCATCCGGCAGCAGTGTGACCAGCGGATTGTCCCGCACCGGGAGTGTCTGCGGCGTGCTCAGGCGCTGCCCTGCGCGTCTGGCGATATCGGCGTTGCTGCCGATGGCGGCGCGGGTGCTGCGGATGTCTGAGACCGCGTTGCTTACAGCGCCCGGCAGCTCGATCCCGGCCTGGAGCACTCCGGCAGCCACTGTCAGCGCCAATGATAAAATGTAAGAAAACGCCGGTCAAAAAATGTAGGTTTGCAGCTGAGAGGAATGCAATATGGTACACTCGCATCTGCCTGTCGTAGTAGAGGCGGAAAGGGTGTCAAAATG
>NZ_JANGBE010000065.1:0-2131 GCF_024462255.1 Flavonifractor sp. DFI.6.63
TGTCAGCGCCAATGATAAAATGTAAGAAAACGCCGGTCAAAAAATGTAGGTTTGCAGCTGAGAGGAATGCAATATGGTACACTCGCATCTGCCTGTCGTAGTAGAGGCGGAAAGGGTGTCAAAATGGAAGGAGCAAACTGGATGGATATCCGTAGCGACCGGCAAAAAGGACTCAGCTACACAGAGATCGCGCGCAAGTACAACATTGACCCAAGGACGGCAAAGAAGTACGCTCAGAGCGAAACGCGGCCGGTGTACAGTCTGAGCGCGGCGAAGCCGTCAAAGCTGGACCCGTACAAGGAGCAGATCGCAATATGGCTGGAAGAAGCACCGTACTCGGCGGAACGAATTCTGGAAAAGATCCGGGAGCAGGGATTCGACGGCGGGCACAGCATTGTGCGAGAGTATGTACGCAACAAAAAGGAACAACTGGACGAGAAGGCAACGGTACGGTTTGAGACAATGCCGGGGCTGCAAGGGCAGATGGACTGGGCATTCTTCGAGGATCACACTGTCTTGGAGGACGGGAAGCTGAAGAAGCTGTACTGTTTCTTGTTCATTCTGGGGTACTCGCGGGCACGGTACATAGAATTTGTGACTGATATGAGCACAAATACGCTAATTCGCTGTCATGCCAACGCGTTTCGGTATTTTGGGGGCTATCCCGAAGAAATCCTGTACGACAACATGAAGCGGGTTGTCATCAAGCGGCTGCTAAAGCAGGAGGACAGCACTCTAAACCGGCAATTCGAGGACTTTGCTGGCTTCTATGGGTTCAAGCCTGTGCTGTGCCGGCCATACCGGGGCCAGACAAAAGGTAAGGTCGAGCGCACGGTACAGTTCGTCCGGGACAATTTTATGATTGGCATCCGGTACAACTCCCTGGACGATCTTAACGGCCAGGCTCTGGCCTGGTGCAACAAGGTCAATGGAAAGGTGCATGCCACAACAAATGAGGTTCCTTTCGAGAGACTAAAAAAAGAGGGCCTCAACCCTCTCAAGCATGAGTATATCATTGACAAAATCAATCCGCGTCGGGTGCAAAAAGACTGCCTCATCTCGTACGGCGGTAATCAGTATTCCGTGCCATCGGAATACGCCGGCAAAGATGTGGCAGTCGTAGCACTGGACAACCTGCTCGCCGCCTACCACGAAGGAAAGCAAATCGCCCTGCACCGGATATCCTATCAGAAAAAGGATATGGTCGTCAATGCTCATCACTACCGCAGGCTGACTGTCAAACAGTCTTTCAACATCGAAAACACGCTGCTGGACGGTGACAACATCATCGACTTTCCCATTCAGCCACATGATTTGAGTCGGTATGACGAGGTGCTGTTATGACGGAGCTGACGATGGAACGCCTCAGGGAGAACCTTGAAAGCCTCAAGATGAAAAACACGCTGGAGATACTGGACAATTATCTCGAGAGAGCGGTAAAGGACGAGCTTAACATCGTGGAGGTGCTCGACCACATCTTTGCCGAGGAGGCACTCAGCAAACGTAGACGGGCCTATGAAAAACAGGTACAGATGTCGGGCTTCCCCATCAAAAAGATGTTGGAGGACTTTGATTTCAGTTTCCAGCCCTCCATCGATAAGCGACAGATCGAGGAGCTGGCCACCATGCGTTTTCTGGAAAATGGAGAAAATATCGTCTTCCTCGGCCCGCCCGGCGTGGGCAAGACTCATCTGGCTTCAGCGCTTGGAATGGTCGCTGCCCGGCATCGCTTTTCCACTTACTACATCAACTGCCACACACTGATTGAGCAACTAAAAAAAGCGCATTATGAAAACCGTCTGCCTGATAAACTCAAAACTCTGGGCAAATACAAGTTGCTCATCATCGACGAAATCGGGTATCTTCCAATGGATATTCAGGGTGCGAACCTGTTCTTTCAACTCATTGCCAGACGGTATGAGAAGGTCTCAACAGTATTCACTTCCAACAAGACATTTTCTCAATGGAACGAAGTCTTTGCCGATGTCACCATCGCCTCTGCGATCCTCGACCGTGTTCTGCACCACTGTACCGTCGTCAATATCAAGGGCGAGAGCTACCGGCTGAAAGAACGTAAAGAATATATGAAGCAGAAGCAGCACATTGTCAATACCCTCTTTGAGCAGGGACA
>NZ_JANGBE010000066.1:0-1901 GCF_024462255.1 Flavonifractor sp. DFI.6.63
CACTTTTACTTTAACAGGGAGCCTTTTTCTTTTCTACTTTTCTCCTCGCTATAAGCTACTTTTTTACCCCCGGCTTAGCCGGGGGCCCAGTTTGTCCCAAAAGTCCTTTTGCCAGGCTGGGGCAAATTTTGAACTTTCCCAAACGTTCAAAATTTGGTTTGATTCAACACGAAAGACACCCCTCCAGGGTTTCTTTCACACGATCTTCCTTCCCGCTGTCCAACTCTGCTCCGGTTTTATGACAGTCTGAGCCGCCCGCAGGGCGGCGCAAACGAAGCCGGGCAATACCAATCCCGTCCAGACAACGAACGCCGCTCCTGCTGGCGCTGTGGAGGCAACAGGGCAAAATAAAACCGCCTCCACGGGGGAGGCGGGGACAGGCCTCGTGCCCTTGACGGAACAAGCGGCGGCAAACCTCGCGACCGGGAAAAACAATATCGTGGCCAGAACGATCAACGATATTGTGTCCTTTGTCAAGAATGCGCGTTCAAAAAAAGGCGGAAGCGAACGTTTATATATGGGAACAATTCCTGACTCCGCAGCGAGACTGATCCGAGACCAAACGGGAGTGGAAGTTTCCGGATATACCGCTATCCTTCCCGGAAGTTCCGTTCAGCACATTTTCAAAAACCACGGGGACACTCAGAAAGAGGCCACAAGGGGGCAGCGCGCGGTCTCGGCAGAAGATATCGCACAAATCCCAAGGGTTTTGGCCTCACCCGATGTGGTAACGCTATCTGAGGATACAGATGTCTTTGGACGGCCCGTGCTGCTATTCTCTAAGCAAATCGGAGATACTTATATCACCGCTCAGGCAGTAACGGACGGACGGCATATGCTGGCGACAAATACCCTCTGGATACAAAAAAAGAAGAACCCACTTGTTACGGAGTCCAATGCCGCTAAACGCGACCCTGCACATAACGCCCAAAGCGTACCGCCGTCAGGTTCTTCCTTTGAAAGCCCTCCCTCCGGGGTGGATGCCTCCATGGAGACCCCAACCTCTACGTCCAAGACGACGGAGCCTGAGCTTTCTTCTGCCCCCATTATAGCAGATTCCTCCGCAAAGGGCAATACCCAGTATGCCCAAAATTCCGGGGGGCAAACCGGGGATGACGGCGTAGGGGCCGCGAATGCGGGATTTTCCGGGGATTACAACCGTTTGCAGAACCAGTCGGAGCGCTTCCACCCGGAGGGCGAGAAGGCGGCCCGCCCGGTGGACGTTCCGGTGGAGGACTTCCAGGGGCGGAGCATCCCAAAGTCCGCAGCCACCGTCCTGGAGGCCGGGGCGACGCCGGACAGTGCGGTGGAGGTCATTGAACAGGCCATCGCCAACGGCGAGTTTTCGTTTGACCGCATCACGGATGAGGCGGCCCAAAAACGGGCGCGCCAGACCGTAGAGAGCAAGGGATGGGACGCTGCGCGGGAGTCCTTCCACCAGCAGGCGGCGGGCGGGAAGGCAGGAAAAAACACGATGGCCCTTGGCCAGCTGCTGCTGAACAACGCAATGAACGCGGGGGACAGCCGGGCGGTGATCGACATCCTGACCGACTACGCCGCCCTTTCGACGCAGTCAGCGCAGGCCATGCAGGCGCAGAGAATGCTGAAGAAACTCTCCCCGGAGGGCCAGCTTTATGGCATCCAGCGCAGCGTGGAGAACCTGCGCGGGGAGCTGGCGGAGCGCTATGGGGACAAGGCCCCGGACCTGAACATCGACGAGGCGCTGGTGGATCAGTTCCTGCAGGCGCAGGATCAAGCCGGGCGGGACGCGGCTATGGAGAAGATCTACCGGGACATCGCCCGGCAGGTGCCCGCCACCTGGATGGACAAGTGGAACGCATGGCGCTATCTGGCCATGCTGGGAAACCCGCGCACCCACGTGCGCAACATCGTGGGCAACG
>NZ_JANGBE010000069.1:0-1504 GCF_024462255.1 Flavonifractor sp. DFI.6.63
TGGGGCTGTTGACAAAGCCCGCGTATCACTGGAAATATGATATAATGAAAAAAGAGCGGAGAGGGGGATGGGAATGCAACTGAAGCTGCACATGGTGACGATAGAAGATTTGGTCCCTGAGGGACACTTTCTGCGAAAACTGGAAGCCACGCTGGACTTGTCCTTCGTGCGTGAAGAAACAGCCTGTTTGTACAGCCCCAGGTATGGCCGCCCGCCCATCGCCCCAGTGATGCTGGTGAAGTATCTGCTGGTAGGATACCTGTACGGAATTCCATCGGAACGGCAGATTGAGCAGCGTATCCAGACAGATGTGGCTCTGCGGTGGTATCTGGGTCTGGATCTGTTTGACCGGGTACCGGACCACAGCACCATCTCTCAACTGCGCCGTCGCAAGCCTTCTTTCCGCAAGGTTTTTCGCCGGCTGTTTGAGGAAGTGGTGCGTCAGTGCATCGAGAAAGGTCTGGTCAGCGGGCGGCTGGCAGCCACCGACTCTACCCATGTAAAGGCCAATGCTTCCCGGGCGTCGGAGCATCTGGTGGAAATGCTGGAGGAACCGGGCGCATACTGGGAACGGCTGGATAGGTACGAGGAAGAAGGACTGGAGGCACTGGAGAAAAGGACTGGACGCCGCCGGAAGAAGCGGACAAAGCAGATCAAGCGGGACAGCCGCCGCAGCCAAAAGCGAGTGAGCCAGACGGATCCGGAGGCAGGCCACATGAAACGGCCGGGGAAACCGGAGGGCCAGTACTACCTGAGCCACCAGACCCTGGACACGGACCACGGTGTGATCCTGGGCGTGACAGTAACACCGGGTGATGTGCATGATTCCGTGCCATACCTGGACCACCTGGAGCAGATCCATCGAAATGTCTTCCCCATTCAGGCAGCCACAGCGGACGCCGCTTATGATTTTCCTCTGGCCCATCGTGTGCTGGAGGAGCAGGGAATCTCTTTTTATGTCAGGCCGCAGCCTATTGCTGACAGAACCAAGGTGGAATTCAAACGGGATGCCTTTTCTTATGATGCGGAGAACGATGTTTATCAATGTCCCAATGGGAAAGAACTTCGCGTGAAGGGGCTGTACCGCAGCGCCAGCGGTGTGTACTGGGAGTATTGGGCGGACCGCGGAGACTGCCGGAGCTGTCCTTTCCGGGAGAAATGTTTGAGCGAAAATGATCAGCGTGGTGCGCGAAGGCTGCTGGACACCTGCTTCCGTCCCACGGTCCGGCGGCATCTTGCCCGGCAAAACGAGCCGGACTATCTGGATGCGCTGCGCAAGCGGCAGATCTGGTGCGAGGGCACGTTTGCCGCTCAGAAGTGGGGGCATAACTTAACACGCGTCTTGCGGCGGGGTTTAGAGGCAGCGGAGGACCACTGCCTCCTTTCAGCGACCGCTTTGAACTTAAAAAGGATGATAAAGTACATGGGATGACGCCGGTGGGCGTCTTTTTTACTGCCTTTCTTCCGCTCGGAGTAAATGAACAGGCACTTTGTCAACAGCCCC